>CAVWOJ010000002.1:0-36508 GCA_963756665.1 uncultured Solirubrobacterales bacterium | reverse complement strand
GTCAGCGACGGCTCGATCTCGTCGTAGAAACGCTGGGCCCAATCGATGTGGGTCTCCGGCCCGCCCGGCTCGTGGGTGGAGGCGATCGCGTTGAGCACGAAGGGCGCCCCTCGTTCGCTGTAGGCGGTCTCGTCCTCGCCGACACGGGCGATCGCGCCGCCGAAGTGCTGGATGTGGATCTCCGAGGACGGGGAGGTCGCGTTCTGATGGAAGCGGGCCATCGTCTCGATCGCGTGGTCGTCGAGCTCGCGGAAGTAGCCCGGCCTTCATGTAGGCCTGGGTGCCCTTCGGCCAGAGCGCGTCGAACAGGCTCTGCATCTGCAAGTAGGGCATCGGGCCAACCAGGTCGGCGACGAGGTCGCCCAGGTCGCGGATCGGCTGAATCGCCTTCGCTCCCTCCTCGGGGTCGCCGGAGTAGCAGCCGACCAGGGCGACATGCGCGCCGTTCCAGATCGAGCGTGCCTCGTCGTAGGCGCCGTCGCCGGGCCGGATCAGTTCTCCGTGCAGCCCGTCCTCGAACTCCTTCAACGTTGCCGCTCCGAGCACTCCTTGCGTAGCCATGCCGGTCTCCTTCTCAGTTCGAGTTGTTTGATGTCGCGTTTCGACGACGCTCAGCGAGGCTACGGTCCGCCTCTTAGCGACGACTTTGCAGTGTCTTAGGGCTTCTCCAAGACGGGTTACTCGGCTATCGAGCTCCCCGCGGCGACTCCCGGCCCGCGCTCCAACTCCCGGCAGTAGGCCATGCCGACGTCGCCGCCCAGCAACTCGAATTGTCGGATCGCCCGGTCGAGCCAGCGGCGCGCCGCCGCCGGTTCGCCGTCCTCGGCGGACATCGCGGCGAGCACGGCCAGTACCCAACCCGCCTGGTGGGTGGACTTGAAACCCCCGAGCACCGAGGCCGCGTCCTGGAGATGCGCGCGCGCTCCCACCCGATCGCCGGCGGCCAGCGCCACGTTCGCCAGGCTAAGCTCGGCGGCACTGAGGCCGATCATGTCGTCGTTCTCGGCAAACCAGCTGCGGCTCTGCTCGGCGGCGGCCCGGCCGCCTGCCAGGTCGCCCGAGCGAGCGCCCAGCACCGCCAGGCACCCGAGCGTGATCCCGGTGCCGCGCCGGTCGCCGACCTCGTGTCGGAGGGCGAGGCTGCGATCGAGCAGCTCCCGGCCGCGCTCGAAGTCGCCGCTGGAGCGGGCGAGGTTGCCGAGCGCGTTGAGCGCGAAGGCTTCCCCCTGCACGTCGGCGAGTCGCTGGAAGCGCGCGAGGCTCTCCTCGATCAATTCACCCGCCCGGTCGAACTCGCCCTCGACCCGATCGACGACGGCGAGGTTGCCCATAATGTAGGCAACCGCCGCTTCTCCACCGACACGGCGGCCGACGATCCCCGTGTCCTCCTGCAGGAGCAACGGGTAGCCGGCCTCGGGCTCGACGGTGATCAGCCCATAGCTCAGCGGCCAGAGTGCCGGGCGCTCCTCGGCGAGGAGCTCTCCGGCCCGCTTCAGCGCGAGCTCGAACTGTTGCCGCGCCTGCGGATATTCACGCCGGAACCAGGCCGCGATGCCGCGCGTGTGCGCCGCCCACGCCGGCGGCCGGGCAGCGGGGAGGACGTCCACGACCAGTGTCTCGTGCTCGCCGAGGAGCGCCTCGATGTCCGCCGGGCCACTGACGATCGCGCGATAGGCCGTCGATACTTCGACCGCGTCGAACATCCCGGCATGGTCCCCGAGCTCCCTGAAGATCGCGACGCTTTCGGCGCCGAACTCGTGGAGGCGCCTATGGACGCCGCGCCGCAGGCCCACGAGGCAGGCGGCGAGCAGGGCGCGGGCGCGATCAGCGGTGTGCTCAGGCGCCGCCGCCAGGGACGCGTCGAGCCAGCGGTAGCCCTCGGCGAGATAGCCGCGCATCAGCCAGAACCGCCAGAGAGCAACGGCCAGGCGGAGGGCGACCTGAGGGTCGTCGGCCAGGGCCGAGGCGAGAGCAGCGCGGAGGTTGTCGCGCTCCAGGTCCAGCCGCCGGAGACGCTCCCTTGCCGGGAGGTCGCCGGCGGGCGTTGGGTCGCTCTCGGCGAGCTCGATGTACCAATCGCGATGGCGGCGCTCGAAGGCTTTCCTGCTCGCCAGCCTCCTCGAGCCGCTCCGCGGCGTACTGCCGCACGGTCTCCAGCAAGCGGTAGCGACGATCGCCGGGGCCCTCCTCGACGTGGACGAGCGACTTGTCGATCAGGCGGCCGAGGAGAGCGACCGCCTCCTGGCGCTGCAGCGGATCCTCCGCGCAGATGTCCTCGGCTGCCTCCAGGCCGAAGCTCCCGGCAAACACCGCGAGGCGCCGCAGGAGGATCTGCTCGTCGGGCTCGAGCAGGTCGAAGCTCCAGGCGAGCGTCGCCCGCAGGGTCTGCTGCCGGGTCATCGCGGTGCGGCTTCCCCCGGAGAGCAGGTCGAGGGAGTCGTCGAGGCGCTCGACAATCTGTGCGGGGGTGAGGACGCCGACCCGTGCCGCGGCGAGCTCGATCGCCAGCGGCATCCCGTCGAGCCGGTGGCAGAGGGCCGAGATCGCGACCGCGTTCTCGTCGTCCAGCTCGAAGCCAGGGGCGACCTGACCGGCCCGAACGGTGAACAACCGGACCGACTCCGCGTCCAGCGATCCTTCCGAGGGGGAGCGATCGACCAGCTCCGGGAGGGACAGAGACGGGACCCGCCAGGTCACCTCGCCGGGAACGCGGAGCGGCTCGCGGCTGGTCGCCAGCACCGTGAGGCGGGAGCAGTGCCGGAGCAGCGCCTCGACGAGATGCGCGACCGGCTCCACCAAGTGCTCGCAGTTGTCGACCAGAAGCAGCTGCTGGCGATCGCCGATGTGCCCCGCGAGCGCGACCTCCGGGGCGCGGTCAGAAGCAAGCCGCGTGCCCAGGGCCTGAGCGATCGCTGGCCCGATCAACTCGGGCTCCCCGAGCGCGGCCAGCTCCACCGGCCAGACGCCGTCGGAGAAATCGTCGGCCCGCTGCCCGGCCAGCTCCAGAGCGAGCCTCGTCTTGCCGCAGCCACCCGCCCCGGTCAGCGTCAACAGCCGCGAGTTGCGCAGGAGCGCGGCGGCCTCGGCCAGCTCGCGCTCGCGGCCGATGAAGCTGGTCAGCTGTCGCGGGAGGTTGTTCGGGCTCTCGATCGGCGATCGCACCGCGACCACCGTGAGTGGGCGCACCGGCTCCCCCTCCCCCGCGCCGCGCGTGAGTATCTCCCGGTAGAGGCGGCGAGTCTCCTCGTCGGGCTCGTCGTCGAACTCGCGCCGCAGACCGAGCTTCAGCTCCTGGAACTGGGCCAGCGCCTCCTGCCGCCGCCCGCCCCCCACGTAGAGGCGCATCAGCGCCCGATGGGCGGGCTCGTGAAGCGGCGCGTCGACCAACACCGATCGCAGGCGGACGATCGCCGCGGCGGGGTCCTCCAGCGCCTCGAGCTCGGCCAGCTCGATCCCCAGAGCGAGGCGAAGCTCGTGGACGGCGCCGCGCCGCGATGCCGTCCACTCCTCGTAGCGGTCCTCGGGCAGCAGCTCGCCGTCGTAGGAATCGAGGGCGTCCCGGTAGGCGGCGGGATCGCGTTGCGCCCGCGCCGTTGCGGCGGCCTCCTCGAACGCGAGTACGTCAATCCGCACGGGATCGTCGGGGCAAAGGGCGATCACGTCCTCGTGCAGCTCCAGGCGGTCGCGGCCCTCCAGCCCGGCCGAGTCGAGTGCCCGCCGCGCCGCAAAGATCGCCTGGTGCAGATTGTTCCGGGCAGAGGCCTGGTCGCGCCCCGCCCAGAGCAGCTCGGTCGCCCGGTCGGCGTGCAGGCGACGTTCGGGCGCAAGCGCGAGCAGCTTGATCAGGGTCTTCGCCTTGCGCAGCCGCCAGGCGTCGTCGGGAATGACATGGCCGCCCACGGTGATCGAGAAAGCCCCGAGGAGGCTGATGCCCAACACGTCATCGCCCATCCATGTGCCTTTCGTCCTGGAGCCTGCCGCACGACAAAATACTCCGCCGAGCACGAGGCCGCACCGGGAGCCGACCGGCTCGCAGAATGGCGGCCAGCCGGCGATCAGGTAACGCAAATGGCCCCGGGCCAATGGGGCCAGAGACCATGGGTTTCCCAGCCGTCCAGGAGAAGCTCCGTTCCCCGTCTGCCGGCCGTCTCCAGCCATACGACAACAAAAGGTGCTAATTTCCAGGCAATCCCTGAGGGTGAGCGAGGGACTCGAACCCCCGACCGCCGGGACCACAAGACGGGCCGGGTGTTGCTCAGGCCCACAGACCCCGCGTTTATAGGGCTCGTTGCTGATGAATGTGGCTGAGTTCGTCGCAATTCGTTCCGCGAGCCGTTCCCCGGCGGTCGCTGGTTGAGCGAGCCATCGATCCCGGAGACTGTGAAGCCCTCACTCGCCCAGTGGGGACCGCAATCCCAGCGCTCGGTCAGACGTTTGGGTGATACATTCCCCTCTATGTCTGACGCTATAGACCATGATGGGCTCTACCGCCTCGCCGAGGCTCAGGCGGGCTACTTCACCGCCCAGCAGGCCCTGGCCACCGGGATGGACAGAAGCACGCTACGCCATCATGCGCGTCCGGGAGGTCGCTACGAGCGTTCGCGCCGCGGCCTCTACCGACTACGGCACTTCCCGTCGAGCCCGCACGAGCACATTGTCGCGACTTGGCTGCCGCTGCGCGAGACCCCGGCGATCGTCTCACACGAGAGCGCGCTGAGCTGTACGACCTCTCCGATGTGATCCCGAGAGCAGTCCACATCTCTCTGCCCCGTACCAAGCGTGGTCAGCGATCGCGTCCCGGGGTCCGCTTCCATACCCTCCGGCGACCCCCCACTCCGCCGGAGATCCGTCCGCTCCTGGGCGTACCGGTCACGACTCCAGAGCGCACTATCGTGGATTCGCTGCAGGCAGGAACCCAGCCGGAGCAGATCGAACTCGCAGTACACCAGGCGCTCGACCGGGGGCTCACGACACCCCGGCGGCTGCGCGCTGCCGCCGCGGAGCGTCCCGCCCGCGTGCGGAGCCTCATCGAACACGCCCTTGCTGAAGGCCACGCGTGAGATACGGCAACGGCGGCGCCCCTCCGCCGGATCGGACCCAAGCGGCTGCCCTCCACGCGCGACGGCCTGACGCGCAGCCAGGCCAAGGCGGAGATGCGCAAGCTGATCGGCTCAGTCACGGTTGCGCTGGCTCGGCATGAGCGCATGACGATCGCCAAGGCGGTCGAGCGCTGGTAGAGACCGCGAGCACTCGCGGGCCGAGGCGCTTCACGGTAATGAGCTACGAGTCAGAGCTCGTGGGCCGCCCGGTGTGATGGACGACGAGCCGCTGGCGGCCTATGAGATCGAGTTCTTTCGCCGCTCCGACGGAACCGAACCGGTCGGCGCTTCCTCGATTCTTTGAGCGACGACAAGCGCAACGCGCTGGTGGCAGCGCTCACGTTCGTACTGGCACGCACGGGACTGGACGTATGCCGATCGGAGTGGGGCAAGCAGCTCGGCGGCGGCCTCGCGGAGTTCCGGCTGCGTCACGACGAGCGCGAGGTTCTCTCAGGTCACCGTGCCTCTGACGCGAGCGATCTCCCGGAGGCATCCCCGGAGAAGATCCTGTTGCGGGTCTTCTTCCCCGCCCACGGCAGCCGACTGATCCTCCTGTTGAGCGGCTACGACAAGGGCAGCCGATCGGAGAGAGATCGAGCGCGCACGCGCGTATCTCAAGGAGTGGCAGGCCGAGCAGACACGCCACCGCCGCGCCAATGCACCCCGATCTCCCCGCCGTCGTGGACGTGGTTGACACTGTATGTGATATACGCCATACTCTCCACATGGGCACCCGCCTGAGCGAATACACCCAGGAGCCGCACTCGCACTACGACGACGACCAGCGCGCGCACCTCGACGCCGAGATGCGCCGCTTCGACCTCGCCGGCCAGCTCCTAGCGCTGCGCCTGGACACAGGCCTCACCCAGCAGCAGCTCGCCGAGCGCTCCGGCATCTCGCAGGCCGACATCAGCCGCTACGAGCGCGGGCTGGGCAACCCGACCCGCACGACGATCGAGGCGCTCGCCACTGTGCTCGGCGCACACCTGGAGCTCGTACGCAACGGCGAGCAGGCGCCGCAGCCAGAGCCGATCGGCGCCTGAAGCGCCCTCGTGGCTCTCAACAGCCTCCCCGTACGGACTACTCTTCAAAGAAGCCATGAAGACGCAGACGACCTCTCTTGAGCAGTGGCGCCGCGAAGCGCCCCAACGACGTGCGCAGAGCGCACGCGTTCTCACGCGCCTTGGACCGATCCGACGCGACAAGCCACGCGCAGCCACCGAGGCCCGGTTCCTACGCCGGGTCGGCATGCCCGAGCATCTGATCGGGCCCACGCGCTGAAGATGTTCCCAGTCGACCCGCACGCCGGGCACCCGGATCGTCGTGCCGCCGCGCTTCTGCTGATGCGCCCTGAGAGCCCAATCTGGGGCATGAGGCGCTCAGCGCGCTTGTGCCAGACCTGGATGCCGTGCGCCGAAAACGCAGCGTTCCGGTAGACGCTCACCCGATCTCGGACTACCTCACGGAGGGAACCCGACCCACGCATCCAGCGACTGTAGAGACCCCGATGCTTTCTCCGTGACGTCTTTGACTGACCGGCAATCATGGATCAGTTGATCTGACCTCGGCTTCTCGGAGTCGTCGGTCTGGAATCAGGTGGCCAGACCGGTTGGGCTATTCCGTCTGAACGTCCACTACCCTTGATGGCCGATGGCATACAAGCCCACACCAGCCGAGCAGCTCGAGGGTCGCGTAGTTGGCGACAGTTGGAGCGTTATACGGCGTATACACAAACCACCGGACGCAACTGGCGAATCCTTCTCGACATGCTACGCAGTCGAGCGCAATGGTCGCAGTGCGTTTATGAAGGCGATCGACATCCATGGTGTCCTCCGCAGTCATCCGAAAGAGGTAATGACGGTCCTGCAACACGTTGCAACCGCCTATAACTACGAGCTAGGCCTGCTCGAAGTGTGCGAGAACCGAAACATGGATCGCGTTGTGCGGGCGCTGGATCACGGTCAAGAGACGATCGACGCATCCGATGTCGCCTCAATCGTCTTCTTCCTGATCTTCGAGGCTCGCACAGGGCGATCTTCGGCAAGTACATGACACAGGTGCTGAGCTAGATTTGTCGCTTATCTTTCGCACACTGCACGATGTGTCGGTCGGAATCAGACAGCTCCACTCAGCCGAGATCGCTCATCAAGACATCAAGCCGTCAAATGTGCTCGCGTTCGCGTCGGCAGAGCGAAGGCTTCGCCCGGTCTCTCGAATAGCAGATCTTGGGCGCGCTTCGCGACCCGACGCATCAATGCCCCACGATCAGGAACACTGCGCAGGAGATCGCTCACATACCGCGCCTGAGCTCCTCTATGCAACCTCTCCACCAGACTGGAACGGACGACGCGCGTGCGATTTGTACCAGCTGGGCAGCATCTTGCTCTTTCTTTTCTCGGGTACGACGGCTACTGCTGCGTGGCTTAACGAGCTTCATCCAGCTTTTCGTCCCCAGTCACTCACCGGTCACTATGCTGGAAGCTACGCCGATGCGTTGCCGCACTTACGGGCCGCTCTTCAACGAGTGTGCGACAACTTCCCTCACTTCGGCGATGAGCGGGTACGCGACGTCGCCTTGCGGATCTTCCGCAAGCTTTGCGACCCCGATCCACGACTACGAGGCGCCACGTTCGTGGGAATGGTGATCGCTACGAGCTGGAGCGATTTATCACCGAGTTCGACCTTGAGGCTCGACGAACCGCTCGACAGCTAGCCAAGAAGATCGCGTGATCCAGCCTGGCGATATTCGTCAACGGATTATTCCGCGCTGGCGTAGCGTCGATGACGCCATCGACCCAGGTGCCGGACGCGACCATCCATCGGATCTTCGCGAGCTACGTAACGATGTCATTGTACGCGAACACGCATGGTTGGCGGCAGAGAGGTCGTCGCGGGGGCTCGCTCTAGATCTCATAGCAGCAGCAGCGACAGCACCCGATCCATCGCTCGCGGCCAAAGACGCAGCTGAATGGCTCCTAGATGCCGGGCCGGTATCAGCTCTCATGCGTCGTGTAGCGACCAGTTTGCTCAGCCCCCCCGACCATCAGCCGGAGCTGGATCTGCCTAGCACCGACGACCCAGCCGACAGTAAATCAATATTTCGGCGAGTGAAATACCTACGGCGCGCGCTGCAGGGCGATCCACGTAACGCTCTGGCATGGGCTGAGCAGGCGCGTATGTATACGCTTATCGGCCAGGCCGAGCCCGCAAAGCGAGCGATGGCGAAAGCGGTAGGTATGGCGCCGAACCATCGCTTCCTACTGCGCGCCGCGTCACGACTCTCTCTCCATCTCGATGAACCCGAACAAGCACACGCTGTATTGCTATCAAGCCAGCGTACACTGAGCGATCCATGGCTAATGGCATCAGAGATAGCCATCGCCTCATTCTCTCATCAGCCCTCGCGCCTGATCGTGTCGGCGCGAAATCTCGTTGCGCGAGGGAACTGGACCAAGCGTGACCTAACTGAGTTGGCCAGCGCAGTTGGGACTCTTGAACTTGAAGCAGGCAAGGAGAAGCGAGCACGCAACCTATTTCGCGTATCACTTGATGATCCCAACGAGAACAGCCTTGCCCAGGCCGAGTGGGCAGCACCCAAGGTCGCTGGCATGCAGAGTCGTCTTAAGCCCGCGATGCTGAGCACGCCAAGATCCTTTGAGGCGCGAAGTCGCGCCGCGGCGGCCACCGCCGACCATTCCAAAGCGGTCGAACAAGGTTGGTTGTGGCTACTCGACCAACCCTTTTCGACTCAACCTGCGCGGTTCGGGTCCTACCATGCAGCACTGACTCGCGATTTCCAGCGTAGTTTCGAGTTCGCGAAGCGTGGCCTACAAGCAAACCCGGACGATGTGATACTGCTCAACAACGCGGCCTTTGCGCTCGCTCAAGCGGACAAGCCCGACAAAGCAGCTTCCTACATCGCGGACGTCAAAGATGTCGATAGGCTAGCTCCAGCTCAAAAGGCGATGATCGCCGCCACTCAGGGCCTGATCGCGTTCCGGTCGCGAAACCCAATCCTGGGCGAAATGCTTTATCTGCAAGCTATCGACATAGCTACAGACGCAGTAACACAAACGCTCGCGAACATTATGCTTGCATCTGAGCTAGCTCGAGTGCGAGCGCCCGGCTATGAGGAGGCGCTCCAGAGAGCCACCGAGCAGTGCAAGACACACCTCCGACAGCAAGACCAAGCATGGCTCGGCTACCTGCAGATCTAGCCACCGCGCGACACCCTGATCACCTCCGTTGCATCCAGCGTGTCCCTCGGTACGGGATACTGTGCTGATGCCAGTGGGACACTGGCTTGACAACCTCCCCAGTGAGCTCGCATACGGCGTAGCCACGAGCATCGTCGTCGCCATCGGCGGCTGGGGATACCACCGGGTGCGACGCGGCCGCATACCGCACGGTGTCGCCTCATCCAGCGCCAACGTTGCTGAAGTGGTGCCGTGCAATCTGCCGCGAGCCCCCCAAAGGTTTGTAAACCGTGAACGGGAGCTCGCAACGCTCGACCAAGCCCTCGAACGGACAAGGCATAGCCCAGCAGTGCAGGTCGCGGTCGTTAGCGGGATGCGTGGCGTAGGCAAGAGCGCAGTCGGCAGCGAGTGGGCACACCGCAACCAGAGCGCGTTCACAGGAGGGACACTCACGGCGGACTTGTCACGGAGACGCAACCCAGGCGGTGTCAGCGTAAGCGACATGCTCGCCGACTTCTTGGAGGAGCTGGGAACCTCGGACGTGGCGATGCCCTCCACTTTCCCCGCGCGCAAACGACTGTTCGAGCGCGTCACCACCGGGCGGCGAATGTTGATCGTCCTCGACGACGTCGATCTGCCGACTCAGGCAGTGGATCTGCTCCCAGCCGGGCTCGGGAGTGTCGTAATTGTCACGAGCGCCCACCGACTGGAGGAGCTTGTCCGTGGCGGCGCACGGCCAATCATCCTGGATCCGCTAGACGAGCAGGCGGCACGTGGACTGCTCGTCGAAATGACCGACCACCAGCGGATCGAAGCCGAACCAGACGCAACCCGAACTGTTCTGGAAGCGTGCGGTGGGTTGCCCATCGCGCTTTGCGTGTGCGGAGCACGCCTGGCGACCCACCCAGAGCGCAGCATTGGCTGGCTCGCAGCGCAACTGCAGGCTCGGCAGCGTCTAGGAACTCTCTCGCCGCCAGGGGAATTCGACGCGACAGCCGTATTCACATCCACCTACCACGACCTCAGACAAGGCGAGGCGACGCTTTACCGGAGACTTGCCGCACACCCAGGGCCAGATTTCGCTCCAGCAGCAGCAGCCGCCGTTAGTGGGTTCACCCTGGATGTGACCGTCGGACTACTGGGTCAGCTTGAGGATGCATACCTGTTGCAGGCCGAAGGAGACTCTCGGTTCCGGCCCCATGACCTAATACGTGACCACATGCAGCTATGCGCGGCTTCCGAAGAGCCCCAGCAAAGCAGAGAGGACGCCGCTGTACGCATCATCGATTGGTATACGGCGGCCGCCAGGGCAGCAGACCATGCGGTCACTGATGAGCGACTGCGCCTCGGCGAGATCAGTCCGGTTCCCGGGGAGAACCTGCCCGTTCTCGCGGGACCGAGGGACGCGTTCACCTGGTTCGCAGTAGAGCGCCATAACGTGCTTGCTGCCCAAGGTGAGGCATTAGAGCGAGAGCTATATGAGCGGGTTTGGCAGATCGCAGAGGCGTTGTGGCCATTGTGCGCAAGCCATAAGCGGTTCACCGAGTGGGTCGACTCTCACAAGGCGGCGGTCCAAGCGGGAGAGGCGCTGGGGGATAAGCGCGTGATCGCCCGGATGTACTCCCAGCTAGCGCGGGCCTACGCCGAGTCTCGGAGACGCACGAGAATGCCCGCAAGGAGATGACGCTCGCATTGGACGCCGCCCGACTGATAAAGGACAAACGGTTGGCGGCCTCGGTGGTCGAGTTCGACGGGGTTTGTCAACTGCGAGCCGGTGAGTACCCACAAGCGCTCACCGCATTCGGGGAGGCCCGCGCCGGATTCGAGACATGCGGCGTCAAGCGCGGCGTCGCGCTTCAGGACTACTACATCGGTTGGTGCCTAGTGCTTGCGGGGGATGATGAGCTTGCGCTTGGCCCACTCAAACGCGCGGAGACAGTGATGCGGGAGATCGGCGACCAAATCAATGTCGGACGTGCGCTCATACGAGAGGGCGAAGCTCTCACGCATCTCGGACGGGATAGACCGGCCCGTGAGACATTGAACCGGGCGCTGGTGGCACTAGAGGACGCAGGCGTGGAGTTCGAGCAGGCCGAGACGCATGAGGCTCTCGCGGCGCTGGCCGAACGCGACAGTGACTTGGACCGGGCGCGTATTCACCGTCAGCGTGCGTACCGGCTTTATCGGCAACTTGGGCACCCCCGGGCCGACGAGATCCTTCACGCACCTCGGGCCGTAGACGTTTTATAGCTCAGTGTGTCGATCGGACCTCGCTTCTCAGTCGGATGTGACGACTGCCGTCGCGGTGAACTCTCCGAGCCGCACCTTCACCGGCAGCTCGCTCCCGACCACCAGATCTTCGTTCACATCAAGCAGGTAGACCACCGATGTGAGCACCGCGGCCGTGGGCGGCCTGGCTCCCTGGCTAATCGATGGCTCCCACGCAATGGTGAATTGCCGCCCGTCGCAACACGTGACTAACGCTTGGCCTTGGTCGTCGTCGAGGGTCGCGGCAAACCGGCAGCCCAACAGTTCCTGAAGGACACCATCCGCCCATGTCGCATGCGTCCCATTGCGGTCGGCCAGATACTCACGGGCCGTGTCGCGCGTTATGATTGCGGCGCTCTCGCGGCGCCGGGTATGCAGTCTCAATCTCGTCGACGACGAGATGCCTACCCCCCCCCCCCCCCCCCCCGACAGCGAGACCCGTGAAGGCGCCGCGCCCACCCTGCGCGGTGTCCACCGAAGCTGGCATACGTCGAACGGTCACAGTTACCTCGGGCGACCCGTCACGAGTGACATCTCCAGTGACAATATGTGATCCAATCACAGGCAGCTCAATGTCTGGGTCTGTCACAGCCAACACCCGCGGTGGCGGCCCCTGCGGATCAAGCCCGATCAGCTCATAGATCGCGTCACGCATGATCCGCACCGACTCACCAGGTTCCGCAAACATCTGGTTCACCAGATCCCGGTACACGTCTGGGTCGTGCCCAGCAATCGCCTGCTCAACCTGCGACCGCAACGCCCCTTCGAGCGAGAGCTCCGGTGCTCTTTGGGCGACCTTGGCAAGCGGGGCGTCCGGGCGCAGATACTCATCGGCGAAGCTCGCGCGCAGCAACGGTCGACCAAGTGCTAGTGCGTAGAATCCGACGGAGCCGTGATCCGCGATCAGCAGATCAGACGCGAGGATCGCTGCTCGCCACTCGTCCCCACGCGGGGGCACCAGCACAACACCGGCCTCCCTCGCTGTACGCAACCAAGCCCGAACCTGCCACGGACCGTGCCCGAACCAGATATTCGGGTGGATGATCATTGCCAGCTGGTACTCATCTACTGGCAACTCCCTAGTAAGCCGGACTGCGAGGTCTGGGATCGCACCAAGCTGCGCACCCGGCCCCCACGTAGAGCTGCAAACTATCAGCCGCTGACCTACACCTAGACCAAACGCACGACGGTAGTAACCACGCCGTGGACTGCTGGCGGTCAACCGATCGAACGCCGGGTCGCCTGCGACCAGAATCCGTATGTCCGGCGAGGCGCTGGTGAATAGCGCAGCTTGCTCGGAGTGTGAGAGAACAACCGTCGTTGCAGGCACCGATGGATCCCGCCAGCCGTCCCTGATCGGGACCGCTACAGTTCCGTCAGAACGGACGCTAGCGGGCTTGCCAAAACCTGGACCGTGCGGGGTTATGAAGAGGGGGGTACGCAGATGTTCAAGGCTCCCCTTCTGCGTCGAGCAGACGGCGAGATCAAAACTGGTGGCGCACGCCTGCTCCCATGGCAACACGGGCACCCCGACTTCCTTCAGAAGCGCCCGAGCCTCCTCATGGTAAACCGACGGTGCCTCGTCCTCGACGGTGAAGAGCAACTGTACCCGATGGTCGTCACCGAACACCTCCTCGAGGAAGTCTAGTAGCCATACGGTGGTTGTGACGGTCCGGGCAATGACCAGCACCGTCCTTATAAACGGCACCGATCTATATGGCCTTGAGCCAATCCCCACCGGAACGCGCACCCACCCGGCACGCTCAAAACTCATTTACGCGCTTGTTTGTCGTTTACGAATGACGGTCATAAGTACACCGGCGCCCGCACCCACCTCCGAGCGCATTGGATTGTACATGATGTTGGGTCTATCGGATTCTTTCGACTGCCGACTCAGGCGTTGGTCTCGCGGTGCTGAGGCAGAACCTTCTGCGCTACCCGGCGTTTGCAGGAAATGAACATCAGAACGCGACGATGTACTTCGGCCTGAACGGCTTGTCCGTAGGCCGCACGCCGGCGATCCGATCGACGCGGTAGGTGCGCGGGTCGCCGCGATCGTTGACGACGAGCAGCACAAGGTTGCCGTCCTGGGTGCGGCGCAGTTCGTAGGGCTCGACCAAGCGCGGCCCCTGGCGCCCCTGCTCGGCGCGGTAGTCGACCTCGATCTTCAGGCGGTTGGCGCCCGCGTAGCGGATCGGCTCGAGCTGTGCCCCACGACGCCATGAGGCAATCGCCTGCGGCGGCCGCCAGCTGCCGTCGAGCTCGCCTTCGTGAGGCACCCGTTTGAGGGCTCGGCGCGGCCGCGCGCCGGAGAGCCAGGCGAACACTTCGTCGAGCTCACCCCAGAACACCGTGAACGGAGGCAGCGGACGCGGGAGCTGGTGGCCGAGCATGTTCTCCCACTCGCGCTCGATCTCCTGCGCATATGGCGAGGAGCGGATCGAGTCGGCGTCGGGGACCGCGATGCCGGTGTGGGAGCACTTCGCGGCGAGGACCGCCCGCACCCGTTTGGCCTGTCCGATGAGGTCGGGGTGGCGGTGCATGTGCACTACGTCGTAGAGGTCGCGCGGGCGGCAGCGCGTGGCGAGCGCCCGTGTCTTCTCCGCGGCGAGCTCGGTGGGCGAGTAGCAGCGAACGCCGCCCCCCGGCAGCGGAGCGTCGCTATAGGGATGGACGGTGGTACGGATCAGCGGCCGCTCGATGAGGACCTCGTCGCTCGTGATGTCGAGCTTGAGCTTCGGCGGTGTCCCCCGCTGCGGGTTGGGGCCGCGGTAGGTGATCCGGCCCAGCGTGGTCGGCTTGCCGCGCAGGTTGCGCCGCCGCGCGAAGGTTCGCTCGTCGATCGCGAGCTCGATGCCGGACTCGCGCGCAAGCCAGGACGCGATCCGCTGGAAGATCCCGGTCAGTTCGTCAGGCTCCTCGGGGCCGCCGTCGATGACCGTGAAGTCGAGGTCCTCCGAGAAGCGGTAGGTCTCGTAGTAACACTTGCGCAGGCAGGTGCCGCCCTTGAAGATCCAGGTGTCCACGAGCGCGGGCTCGGCGGCGATCGCGGCAAGCATCCAGCCGAGCACGTAATCCTTTTCGATGACCCCGACGTCGAGCTGCCACTCCCCCCGCAGGCGCAGCAGCTCGTGCTTTGAGATCACGATGGGCCCTCGAGAGCGACGTGCACATTGGCGCGCATCTGCCACGCCGGCACGCGCGGGCCTTCGGGCGGGCCGTCCGGATCGAGCAGCGCGATACCGCTTGAGAGCTGAGCCCTGCAGGCCGCGATCAGCTCCGGCTCGTCGCGGCCCAGGGTTTCGAGCAGGTAGCCGAGGCGCTTGAGCACTGCGCGGTTGCCCAAACGCAGCGCATACTCAACGAGACGCCCTCCTCCGTGGTGGTCGTCGAGGTAAGCCTCGAGGATCTCGGCGGCGTGTCGGATCCCGCCGCCGATCCGCGGCGCATCGAGGATCTCGACGACGGTGCGTGTCGGATCTGCGATCTGAAGCCGCAACTCTTCGTGCCAGACCGGCTCCACACCCCAGCCCATCGCATCCTCGGGGACGTGCATCAACAGATACTCGGCGTCCAGCAGACGTGCTTTGGAGGAGCGGACACGTTGCGCGGTCTTCACGATCGTGGTGCGGAACACCTGCTCGGTCAGTCCCCAGTGGTTGGCCGCTGTCCAGCCGCTGAAATAGCAGGGCGGCCACACTGCGTTCGCCAGGACCATCGCGTCCTGCGACCAGTTCTCCGGACGCATGGCCTCCACGGGCAACGCGATGTAGAGACCGCGCCGCACCCGGCGCAGCCATCCCCGTTCTGCCCAATGGGCGAGCTTTCGTGCCGCGACATGAGCATCCACCCCGAGCTCCGAGGCAGCCTGCTCGGGAGAGACGAACCGGCGGCTGCCTACGACCAGGGCCAGCTCGGCCCGACCCGAGCCTGAAATCCCTTTCCCAATTGGTGATATTGGCAAGCCGATAGTTCTTCCATAACGATGAATCTACGACGCCTACGATATCAGCCTATCGACATTTGCAAGCCGTAAGTTCCGTCTAGGGAAGAACTATCGGTGAACCCTTGTCAGCCATGTTCGTTCCGCCGCAGGCCGCACGCTGCCATGGTCCCTGCGATCAAGCCCACACCTCAGCCATCTTGTTTGCGACGGATCTTGTTCCCCGTCCGTTCCCCGTCTGCCGCCCGCCTCCAGCTCTACGACAACAAAAGATGCCTATTTCCAGGTACTTTATGAGGGTGAGCGACGGGATTCGAACCCGCGGCCGCCGGGACCACAACCCGGAGCTCTACCAGCTGAGCTACGCCCACCAGCGGGGTACGAAGTGTAGCGGCGGGTTGTGCCGGCCCCGCGTCCGCCGACGCTCCCGCCCGCTCTCCGACACCGCCGCCCGCGTCGCGCCCGACCCTCAATCCCTGCCCCCCGCGGCCGCCGCCAGCAGCTGCGCGGTCACGTCCCGGCCCTCGCGCTGCGCGGTGCGCCAGCCCCGGCCCATCGAGAGCTGATCCGGCGGGAGCAGGGAGCCCTCGAACACCGTGAGCCGCGCCTGGCGGGGGTCCCAGCTGGAGCTCTCCCAGCTCGAACGGCCGGTCGGCCGCCCACGGCTCCAGCACCGTGGCCTGCAGCTCCTCCGCGCTCATGTTGAAGTGGCACAGGTTGCGCGGGAAGTGGCGCAGCTCCACGTGGTACACGCCCTCCGGGACGAGGGGGGGGGCCGCTGGCGGGCGACCCAGGCCGGGCCCAGGCCGAGGAGTCGACCCGGGCTGCTCGACCGCCCCGAGGCAGGGCCGACCCGGACTGCTCGCCGGTCACCCGCTCCGGCTCGGGCCCCCCAAGGCGTACCCGACCCGAACGCCACCACCGCGTCGATCTCCACCTGCGCGCCCCGCGGCAGCGCCGCCACCCCCACCGTCACGCGCGCCGGGGGGTCCTCGGCGAAAAACTCGGCGTACACCTCGTTCACCTCGCCGAAGCGCTCCAGGTCGGTCATGTAGATCGTCACCCGCACCGCCTGCTCGAGCGTTGTGCCCGGCCGCCACGCACACCGCCTGCAGGTTCTCCAGGCAGCGGCGTGCCTGCTCCGCCGCGCTCGCGCCCACCAGCTCGCCGCTCGCCGGGTCCAGCGGGATCTGCCCCGAGCAGAACAGCAGCTCCGCCGCTCGCCCGCACCGCGTGGCTGTAGGGCCCGATCGCCGCAGGCGCCCCCGGGGCGGTCACGGTTTGGCGAGCGCGGTCCATACCTCACAGACCCTACATCCACGGATGCCATCAGGCTGCCGCACGCCGTCGGTCACCCGCGCGGGCAGCCGAGCGTAGCCTGCCGACCACGTCTTATGCCACCGGCACGGATAAGCGGCCGACCACGAGCCCGCCGGCCACGAAGTATGCGTCGGATGTCCGCCGCGCCGCCGCCGGCGCACCGCCGCTATCCGATCGGCTAGATTCCAACTGGTGCGACCCCCCGGCAGGAAGCTCGCCGTCGCGTTCCTGGCGGCGCCCCTCGGCTCGCCTGCGCGCTCCCGCCGCCCGCGCGGGGCCCGGGAACGAACGATCCCCTTCGGCCCGTGCAAGGACAGCACCGACTTCGCCTGCGCTCACCTCACCGTCCCGCTCGACCCCTCCGGGGCCGCGCCGGGGACCGTCACGCTCGCGATCCGCCGCCGCCGCGCGCCCGTCGGGGAAGCGAGCTCGGCGGTGATCGCGCTCGCAGGCGGCCCCGGCCAGTCCGCGATCCCGTTCGCCGAAACCTTCATCGAACTGCTCGGACCGATCCTCGACACGCGCGATCTGATCGTCTTCGACCAGCGCGGCACCGGCTACTCGCACCCGCTCTCCTGCCACGGCTTCGAACAGCCCGGCGCCTACCGCTCCGCCGGGCAGCTGATCACCGCCTGCGCCGAACAGATCGGGCCCGAACGCGCCTTCTACACCACCCCCGACTCCGTCGCCGACATCGAGGCGCTGCGCCGCGCGGGGGGCTACGAAAAGCTCGTGTTGTGGGGCACCTCCTACGGCACCAAGGTCGCCGAGGAGTACGCCCAGCAGTACCCTCAGCACGTCGAAGCGCTGATCCTCGACTCGGTCGTGCCGCCCGCCGGGCCCGACCCGCTCGATCTCACGCACGTTCGCCGCGGTGCCCCGCATCCTGCGCCAGCTCTGCGCGTACCACCAGTGCTCGCACATCACCCCCTACCCCGTCGGCGACCTCGCGCGGGTCGTGCGGCGCATGCACGGCGGCGCGCTGAGCGGCCGCTAGATCGGCGGCCACGGCCACCCCGTCACTGTCCACGTCTCCGCCAACGTGCTGCTCGACATCCTGCTCGCGGGCGACTTCGACCCGATCCTGCGCGCCGAACTCCCCGCCGCGGCCCGCGCCGCCGCCGCCGACGGCGACACCGCCCCGCTTGTGCGCCTGCTCGCGCGAGCCGACGGAGCGTACGGTGGCGAAAACGAAGAAAGCGAAGGCATCGACGTACCCGCTCTACCTCGCCACCACCTGCGAAGAGGAGGCGTTCCCCTGGAGCCGCGCCGCCAGCCCCTCCGAACGCCTCGCCCAGGCCACCGCCTACAATCGACGCCCTGCCGGCGAGCGTGACCGCGCCCTTCACCCCCACGAACATGCTCGACTTCGACGAGCTGCGCACCTGCGCCTTCTGGCCGTTCGCCACCCCCGCGCCCCCGGCGGTGGCGGAAACCATGCCCGACGTCCCCACGCTGATCGTCAGCGGCGCCGACGACCTGCGCACCCCCACAGCCAACGCCCGCGCACTCGCCGCGCAGATCCCCGACGCGCACCTGCTGGTCGTGCCCAACACCGGGCACTCGGCGCTCGAGAGCGAGCCCACGGCGTGCGCGCGCAACGCGCTGCGCGCGATGTTCGCCGGCGGGGTGGGCGTACAGCCGATCCGCCCCTGCCCCCCCGGGCCGCCGCCGCCGCTGGAGAGCCTCGCGCCGCTGGCCCCCGCGCGGATCTCCGAGGTCCCCCCCGCGCGCGGGAACCACGGTCGGGCCGGGCGGACCCTGCAGGCGGTTGTGCTCACGCTCGCCGACTTCGCCCGCCAGTTCGTGCTCCAGCTGCTCGAAGCAGCTCGGCGGGTCGGGCGGACTCTCGGCCTCAACCCCTCCGCACTGGACAGCGGCGGCCTGCGCGCCGGCTGGGTGCAGCTCGCCAAAGGCGCGCTGCACTTCCACGGCTACTCCTACGTGCCGGGCGTGACGATCTCCGGCACGGTCAAGGCCAACAACATCGCGCTGCGGGTGGGCGGCTCCGCGGCGGCGCGGGGCACCCTGCACGTCGGGCCCCACAAAGCGCTCGTCGGTGAGCTGGGCGGCCGGCGCGTGCACCTTAGCCCGGGGAGCCCACGGCGAGTGTCGCTATTGTCGGTTCCGATGCGCGTACGAGCCCCGCTCTCGGTCTTCGTGGCTCTACTCTCCGCGCTGCTGCTCGCCGGTTGGCCGGCCTCCTCAGCAGCCTCCCCTGGGACTAGCAGCAACCTCAGCTTCTCCCCCTGCCCCCACGAAGCGGCCTTCGCCTGCACGACCGTCACCGTCCCCCTCGACCGCGGTGGGACGGTCCCGGGCACGATCGGCCTGAGCGTGGAGCGGCTGCAGGCGGGCGCTCACCCCGAGCTCGAGCGCCGTGCTCGCGCTCGCCGGCGGGCCCGGCCAGGCGGCGAACCCGCTCGCGGGCTTCATCGCCAAGGCGATCGCCCCCGCGCTGCGCAGCCGCGACCTCCTCGTCTACGACCAGCGCGGCACCGGACGCTCGGACCCGCTCTACTGCCACAACTCCCCCGCGCTCGAAGACGCGAGCACCGCGGCCAGCTCGACGAACAGTGCGCGCTGCAGCTCGGGCCCGCGCGCGGCGCGTTTACAACCCAGGAATCGGTGCAGGACATCGAGGCGATCCGCGAAGCGGCGGGCTACGAAAAGCTCGTGTTGTACGGGACCTCCTACGGCACGAAGGTCGCGCTCGAGTACGCCGAACAGTACCCCACCCACGTCGAAGCGCTCGTGCTCGACTCGGTCGTGCTCCCCGAAGGCCCCGAACCGTTCGGGCTCTCCTCGATCCAGGCGCTGGCGCCGGTACTCGAAGAGCTCTGCTCGGAAGGGGCCTGCGCGCACATCACCTCCAACCCGCTCGCCGACGTCGCCACGCTGGCCGCACAGCTTCGCAAACACCCGCTCAACGGCTCGGTGTACGACGGCTCCGGGCACCGGCACACCGCCACGCTCGGGGAGGCCGACCTGTACAACGTGCTCGTCGCCGGCGACCTCAACCCCGCGCTGCGCGCGCTGCTGCCCGCCGCGGTGCAGTCCGCGCTGCGCCACGACCCCGACCCGCTGCTGCGGTTGAAGCTGCTCTCCGAAGGGTTGATCCCCAACGTGCCCCTGCAGCCGCGAGGCTCCCAGGCCGAACGGGAAGCCGACGAAGAAGAAGACAACGCGCTGTTCCTCGCGACCTCCTGCGAGGAGAAGCCCTTCCCCTGGCAGCGCGCCGCGCCGCCGGCCACCCGCCGCGCCGAAGCGCTCGCCGCGCTGCACGCGCTGCCGAGCTCCGCCCTCTACCCGTTCGACGCCGCCACCGTGTGGGAAGACAGCCTGGTCCCCTCCTGCCTGGACTGGCCCGACGCCTCCCCCGCGCCGCCCGCCGCGGAGCCGCTGCCGAACGTGCCGACGCTGCTGCTCTCCGGCGCCCAGGACCTGCGCACCCCGACCTCGGGCGCGCGTGCCGTCGCCGCGCGGATCCCCGACGCGCAGCTGCTCGTGGTCCCCTACACCGGCCACTCCGTCCTCGGCAGCGACCTCGGCGACTGCGCCGCGCAGGCCGTGGAAGCGTTCTTCGGGGGGGCTCCCCGTGCAGCCCTGCGGGCACGAACCCGACCCCTTCGGCCCGACCCCCGTCACGCCCACCAGACTCGCCTCCGTCCAACCCGTACCCGGCCTGCACGGCACCGCCGGGCGCACCCTCACCGCGGTGCTCGACACGATCGTGGACCTCGAGCGCCAGGTGATCGGGGCGACGCTGCAGGTCGAGCAGGAACTGCCCTCCGGCTCGAGCTTCGGGGGCCTGCACGGGGGCTACGCCAAGCTGAGTGCCTCTGCGGTGAGCCTGCACGGCCTCACGTTCGTGCCCGGGGTCGCGCTCTCCGGCACACTCCCCACCAGCGAGGGCCAGCTGCACTCCATCACAGTGCACGTCGGCGGCGCCGTCGCCGCGCACGGCACCGTCACGATCGCCTCCGGCGGGCGCGCCCTCGGCTCCCTGGGCGGCCGGCACTTCGACGTGAGCATCGCCCGCGCGCACCTCTCCCGCGTGCAGGTGGCCCCGCCTCGAGTGGCCCCCGCCTCCGATCCACTTCCCGCTGCCCGGTCTGGCGCGTCTGCGCTGAGCGCCGCCCGCGAAGGCACAGGGTAGGGGCCCTGGCGGCGGGCGTCCGCCGCCCGGGGTCCCCGGGGGCGCCGACTACTCTGACCTCATGCCCAACGCACTCGCGCAGGAGACCTCCCCGTACCTGCGCCAGCACGCCTCGAACCCGGTGGACTGGCTACCGTGGGGACCCACCGCGCTCGCGGCGGCGCGCGAGCGCGACGTGCCGCTGCTGGTCTCGATCGGGTACTCGGCCTGCCACTGGTGCCACGTGATGGAGCACGAGTCCTTCGAGGACCCCCGCGTGGCGGCGGTGATGAACGAGGAGTTCGTGTGCGTGAAGGTGGACCGCGAGGAGCGCCCCGACGTGGACGCCCTCTACATGGAGGCCGTGCAGGGGATGACCGGTCACGGGGGGTGGCCGCTGAACGTGTTCCTCACCCCCGAGCAGCTGCCATTCTACGGCGGCACGTACTTCCCCCCGGAGCCACGTCACGGGCTGCCGTCGTGGACGCAGGTGCTCCACGCGATCGCCGAGACGTGGCGCGAGCAGGCCGCGGAGATCCGCGCGGGGGGCGAGCGGATCCGCGCGCAGCTGGCCGGCGGCGCGCGCCTGGAGCCCTCCGCGGAGCCCTTCGACTCGGGCTTCCTGGACGCCGCGGTGGCGCGGCTGCGGGAGTCCTTCGACGCCGTCAACGGCGGCTTCGGCGGCGCCCCGAAGTTCCCGCAGACCCCCGTGCTGGAGTTCCTACTGCGCCACGGCGAGCGCGAGATGTCGCTTGCAACGCTGCGCGCGATGGCCCGCGGGGGCATCCACGACCAGCTCGGCGGGGGCTTTCACCGCTACTCGGTGGACGCCTCGTGGACGGTGCCGCACTTCGAGAAGATGCTCTACGACAACGCCCTGCTCGCGCGCGCGTACCTGCACGGGTACCGCCTCAGCGAAGACGAGGAGTTCGCCCGCGTGTGCCGCGCGACGCTCGACTGGGTGCTGCGCGAGGGGCGCGGGCCCGAGGGCGGCTTCTACTCGGCGCTCGACGCCGACTCCGAGGGCGTGGAGGGCCGCTTCTACGTGTGGACCGTCAGGGAGTTCGAGGACGTCCTGGGCGCCGACGCCGACGCCGCGGCGCGCTGGCTGGGCGTGAGCGAGGGGGGCAACTTCGTCGACCCGCACCACCCCGCCCCCGGCCTCAACGTCCTCACAGATCGGAGCCCGCCCGCCTCGCGGCCCGACGCGGAGACCCGTGAGCGCATCCGCGCGCAGCTGCTGGAGGCCCGCGCGGCCCGTACCCGGCCCGGCCTCGACGACAAGCGCCTGACGAGCTGGAACGCGCTGGCGATCGCCGCGCTCGCCGACGCCGGCGCGGTGCTGGGCGGAGAGGACGGGCTCCGGTACCTCGAAGCCGCCGAGCGCTGCGCGGAGTTCGTCCTGCGCGAGCTGCGCGACGGCGAGGGGCGGCTGCTGCGCACCTACTCCGAGGGCCGCGCGCGCATCGGCGGCTACCTGGAGGATTACGCGTTCCTCCTGGAGGCGCTTGTGGTGCTCTTCGAAGCGACCTGCGCGGAGCGGTGGCTGACCGAGGCGCGCGCACTCGCGGACCAGACGATCGACCGCTTCGCCGACCCCGACCGCGGCGGCTTCTTCTCCACGCCCGCCGACGGGGAGGCGCTGATCGCGCGACGCAAGGACCTCGAGGACAGCCCGATCCCCTCGGGCGCGTCCTCCGCCGCGGTGGGCCTCCTGCGCCTCGCACAGATCACCGGCGAGAGGAGCTACGAACACCACGCGCTCGGCGTGCTGCGCCTGCTGCACGAGATCGCGCCCCGTCACCCCGCGGCGTTCGGGCACCTCCTGCAGGCGCTGCAGCTGCACCTCTCTCCCGCGGAGGGCCTTGCGTGCGCGGTGCCTCCCGCTCGGCCAGCCTCCGGCGCTCCGCAGGCGACCCCGGGTAAGTAGCCCCCCTCGGCAGCCACCACCCCCGGGTGCGCCACCACAACGCCGCTCGCCGGAGCCGGCAGGCGGAGGCTCATAAAATCGACTAAAGGATCGACAGGTACCGGTCGAGCTCCCACTGGGAGACCTGCACGCGGTAGTCCCCCCACTCCTGGCGCTTGATCTCCACGTAGCGGTTGAACATGTGCTCGCCGAGGGTGCGCAGCACGAGCTCTGACTGCGCGGTCAGCTCGATCGCGTCGCCGAGCGTCTCGGGCAGCTGCTCGACGCCGAGGCGCTGGCGCTCGGCGCCGGAGAGGTGGTAGAGGTTCTGCTCCATCGGCTCGGGCAGCTCGTAACCCTTCTCGATGCCCTCCAGGCCCGCCTGCAGCAGCACCGCGAAGGTCAGGTAGGGGTTGCACGCGGGGTCCGGGCAGCGCAGCTCCATGCGCGTCGCGCGCTCGCGGCCGGGGTGGTAGAGCGGCACGCGCACGAGCGCCGAGCGGTTGCGCCGCGACCACGCGACGTAGGTGGGCGCCTCGAAGCCGGGGACGAGGCGCTTGTAGGAGTTGACCCACTGCGCGAAGACGGAGCAGATCTCCCGCGCGTGGCGCAGCTGGCCGGCGATGAACGCCTTGCCCACGTCGGAGAGGTAGTAGGGGTCGTCGGCGTCGAAGAACGCGTTGCGGCCCTCGCGGAAGAGCGACTGGTGGGTGTGCATCCCCGAGCCGTTCTCGCCGAACAGGGGCTTGGGCATGAACGTCGCGTGCCACCCGTACTTCATCGCGTACTCCTTGACGGTGATGCGGTACGTCATGCAGTCGTCGGCCATCTTCAGCGCGTCGGCGTAGCGCATGTCGATCTCGTGCTGGGAGGGGCCGACCTCGTGGTGGGTGTACTCGACATGGATCCCCAGCTGCTCGAGGGCGAGCACCGTCTCGCGGCGCACGTCCGAGCCGGCGTCGAGGGTCGTCAGGTCGAAGTACCCGCCGTGGTCGAGCGGCTCGGTCGTGCGCGAGTCGCGGAACAGGAAGTACTCGAGCTCGGGGCCGACGTTGAACGTGTCGAAGCCCATCGCGCGCGCGCGCTCGACGGCGCGGCGCAGCACGTGGCGAGGGTCGCCCTCGTAGGGAGTGCGCTCGGGGGTGATGACGTCGCAGAACATGCGCCCCACCCCCTGCTCCTCCGGACGCCACGGCAGCACCGCGAACGTGGTCGGGTCGGGCAGCGCGATCATGTCGGACTCCTCGATCGCGTTGAAGCCGGTGATCGAGGAGCCGTCGAAGCCCATGCCCGCCTCGAACGCGTCCTCGAGCTCGGCGGCGTTGATCGAGAACGACTTCAGCTGACCGAGGATGTCGGTGAACCAGAAGCGGATGAAGCGGATCTCGCGCTCCTCCACGAGCGCTCTGACGTCCGCGGCTGTCTTGGGCATGTCGGGCTGCTCAGCCATCCCGGGCGGACCTTAGTCGATGACCCGCGCGCCCGGTATCGACGGATGGCCAAACCGTGTGGAGGGCCTTTTTGGGATGGCGGCCTCCGGCCGCAGCGGCGTTCGCAGTGAGTCACCACGGTGTGGGCAAAGACCACGGCCACCGCCCGGCGGCCCACCCGCAGCCGTCATCACGGCCCGACTGTGAGGTATGCCAAGGAGACGACACGGCTCGCCACGATCTCGGCTGCATCGAGCACCTCCACCGCGCCCCCCTCCACACGGAGCCGGTCTACGCCGAGCAGTGCGAGCTCCGTGCAGGCCAGCAGCAGCGCTTCGGCCCCCTTCGCCGCCATCCCAGCACCCACCCGCCGAATCGCCGCCGCCGCGTCCGTGTCCGTCTCCTCCCTGCGGCGTGGATTGCGCTTGATCGCTTCAATCACCGCCATCACCTCCCCCTGATCCGTCTCGCCGGGAACGATCGCCGCGCCGCCAACCGCTTCCAGCGCTCGGTGATAGATCTTCCCCTTCACCGTGCCGGTAGTGGCCAACAGACCGAGCCTGCTCATGTCACGGGCCGCTGCGTGCTCGGCCACGACACCCGGCCAATCGACCAGCGGAATCCGCACGGCCGACGTGACCGCCTCGGCGAAGAAGTGCGCTGAGTTGCACGGCATCACCAGCAGATCCGCGCCGGCAGCCTCGAGTCCTCGCGCCATCTCCGCAAGCTTGGGGGAGGGGTCCGGACCTCGCCCCTCGATGGCCGCCGTGCGATCCGGCACGGAGGGATCGTTGTCGACGAGCACGTGGAGGTGCTGCTGGTCGCAGTCCACCTCTGGGAGCTCGCCTGTGAGTTCGACCACGCGGTGCAGGAAGTTGACCGTGGCGGCCGGCCCCATGCCACCGATCACGCCCAGCGTCTTGGGCACATGCCCTCCCCTGCTCTCGACGGAAGCTGATGACTGGATGATGGCGAAGAACCAACTCTGGGCAGAAGCACCATCCTCCGCTCACCAAGCGCCACCGGCGCCGCCCTCAGAGGTCCGTCTCTCTTGCGAACACCGCCAGCTCGGCCGACTCCCACGTGAGCTCGCCCGTGGGCGTGTCGAGGATCACGGTAAAGGACATGCGCTCACCCAACCTCACCGTGGAGCGAAACGCGTTGGTGACGTCGAACATGACCACGCCCTCGCTGTCCATCGGCCACTTCGTGAACGAGCCGGCGAAGGATGGATCGCTCTCATCGAGCTCGGCGCCCTCGTCCAGGTTCAGGAAGGTGCGGAAGCGGATCGCCTCGGGTGAGGGCGAGCTGGAGCCATCGGCACGGACCTTGCGCGAGGTCTGCGCGCCAACGGCCGGCGTCTCGGAGCCGCTGACCTGTGCCTTGCGCAGCCGGATCAGGGCGCGCTCCACGAGTCCGGTCTCGAACGCGCCCGAGACGGGCACCCCCCGGATCCTCATCCGTGGCGAGCCGCCCGAGAGCGAGCCGCCGCTTGACTCGCCGAAGCGGGTGACGTACAGCGAGATGCTCTGCTCGCCGGCCATGCTGCGCTGGAAGTTCCCCTCGACGTCCTCGATCGTCGCGTCGCTGTCGCCCAGCAGTGCCATCAGCTTGCACTGCGCCGCCTCGACGGTGATGTCCGCGGCCGACACGAAGCCGGCCTCCAGGAGTTCGGCACCTGTCTCGTAGATGCCCAAATCGACCGGCCCGCGCGGGCACTGGCTGACGTTGGCGAGGACCACCCCGCGCGCTGCGCGCGCCTCGCGGAAGCTGTCCAGGAACTCCCTGCGCGTGGGGATGTTGCCCGAGCCAAAGGAGAGGATCACAGCGGCCTTGAGACCCTCCGTCTCCAGCTGAGAGCGGGCGATCTCAGTGTCCTGGATGCCGGGGCTGATGAACACGGGCAGCACGTGCGTGTCCAGGTTCGTCCTGACGTTGAAGCGGCGACCCCGCTGAGGGCGTGGGCGCACAAGCCTCTCATTGATGACGATCCGGTCGCCCGCCGTTCCGAGCGGCGGCAGGTTCGGCGTGTCGTACGCCTCGTAGCCCTCGGTGTCGAGCTTAACGGTGCGGTTGCCGCGTAGCAGCTTGCCGCCGAAAAGGATGCAGACCTCTGGGACGACCGGCAGGTTCGAGGCCGCGGGGTTGGCATTCTCCAGTGCGGTCAGCACGTTCTGGGTGGCGTCGTTGCGCACGCTCACCAGCGCCGAGCGCTGCGCGCCGGTGACGATCACCGGCTTGCCCAACTCCCTGAGCATGAAGGAGAGCGAGCATGCCGTGTATACCATCGTGTCGGTGCCGTGCAGGATCACGAAGCCCTCGTAGTCCTCGTAGTTGTCCCTGATGCACTTCGCCATCGCGACCCACTGCTCCGGCCCGACATTGCAGGAGTCCAGCGGCGGGATGCCCTCGTAGCAGTTGACGGTGAACGGCACCCGCTGCAACTCGGGGGTGCCATCCAGCAGCTCCTGCCAGGGGACCACGATCTGGGGGCTGTCGGGATCCGGGTCGCGCGGCTTGGAGCCGATCGTGCCGCCGGTGTAGATGACCAACACGCCTTTGTTGTCGCTCATCCTGCTCTCACCAGATGTCTTGGGCTGCACCGTCGCCAAAGTAGCCATTGATTCGCCTGCTTCCCCGATCGCTTTGCGGATCAATGCTCATCATACACACCATCTCGCGTAAGCGAGTCGGTATTTTGCTCAAGGCTCGTCCCCATGTAGCGTTCGGCGAGTGCTCTCGCGTAGAGCTCGACCGTATCCACGATCAGGCGATCGCTGCGCTGAGGACGCCTCTGGATCTCCAGCAGCAGCGAGAGCTCGGTCAACGCCAGCACGACGACGTCGGCGCGAACCTCATCGTGGAGGATGTCGCGCAGGCGGGTGAGGCCCTTGTGGCTCGGCCCTTCGGCCTTCACCCGATAGGCCAGCGCATGGATGCGAGCCATTGTTGCGTCGTCCGGCACGTGCACCTCGATGCCCGCCAGCGGCTCGCGATACGGGCTCCAAGGACCGAGCTCGGCGACCGTCTTGACCCCTAGCAGGGCGATCCGCTCGATCCCGTTGCGCCGCAGCCATGCGCCCACGACCTCCGGCATCGACAGGAACGTGGCGCCGTACTCCGCGCAGATCCTCCTCAGCTCGGGACCGAAGTGGGGCGTGGTGTTGCACGCGATCGCCACCACGTCGGCGCCGTCGCGACACAGCTCCGCGGTCGCGCTGCGCAGCGGCGGCCAGGCGGAGGCGTGGCGGCGGTCGAGCTCCATCGTCAGGCCCATCTCGGGGAGCGAGTGGACGAGCACCCGTGGCATCGCGAAGTCGCCGCGCGAGTCCTCGCCGAGCGCCTCGCGCACGATCCGGTTGAGCGAGCGCCACAGCAGCATCCCCGAGTCGGGGCCGTTGCCGGTGACGATGCCGAACGTGGTGGGGTCGGTCGCCCACCTCGGACGGGGCGGCTCGAGCCGGTCCTCCAGCGCGACGTCGGCGACGATCGCGTGATCGAGCGATCGCGCCAGCTCCTCGGCGTGGAACTCCACCGACCAGATGAGGCTGCCGGCGTTGGTCATCACGGTGCCGGGCACGCCCAGCGGCGTGAGCAGATCGCGATCGAACACCTGCAGCACCGGCACCCGCGAGCAGCTGGCCGTCGAATGCCGCACGGCTCGAACGGGTTGACCAGGCCGTAGGCCATGCCCAACCGCTCGAGCGCGGCGCCCTCCAGGCGCTCCGGTTCCGCCGCGCTGCCGACCGCCGCGGCCACGCGGGGAAGATCGAGCGTGCGATCGCCGCGGCAGTGCACGACGAGGTGCTGGCGATGCCCGTCGGCCGGGGTACGACCCCGAAGAAGGACTTCAGCTCGTCCCACAGCGGGATGCCCTGCTCACCGAGGCGCACGCGCTTGTGCGCAGCGTCGCGGCAGCTGCGCGCCTCGCGGTTGCGACCGAGCTGGAACCACACCCCGCGCTCGCTCAGGAAGGCCGCCGTGCGCGCCACCGAGGGTGGCGGCGGCTCGCCGCCGGCGGGCAGCGGCCGATCAGACATACGCCGCCGCCCGCTCTCGGTCGTCAACGACAGTCAACCCGCCCTCGCCCACGTATTCGAGGCCCATCATCTCCCTGACACGCACGACCCTCCGCTCCGCCGGGAGCATCCCCTGGCGGATCTCGCGGTCCATCTGGGGCAGCACCCAGCTCAGCTTGGCAACGACGGCGGAGACCGTCGATGTCGCCCGTCGGGATCGGCGCCGGCCTCGATCGCCGCCTGCGAGGGCGAGTAGCGCAGGTAGTTGGCCGGCAGCACCGGGTACTGGCTGGTGAGCACGACCGGTATCTCCAGGTGCGTCGCCTGGCGAATCAGGCGCGTGAGGTCGAACGCGGCCGAAGCGGTGGGGACATGTTGCCGGCGCCGAGCGACTGAATGATCACCCGCGGCACAGCGGGCATTCTCGTCGGAGGCGGTCAGCGCCTGTTCGTAGAACGCCGCCTCCGAGCCGGGCGTCTGCGAGACGTGCAGGATCCCCGAGGCGAACTCCGCGGGCACGTTGGTGAGCGGCGTCGCGCCGCTCTTGGGCAGCAGGTTCTGGCGGAAGACCTGCACCTCCTCGGCGACGAAGCCGAGCTCGGGGTAGCCCGGGACTCGAAGGCGTCGAAGCGGCGGTCGTCCTTCTTCTGTGTGCGCGTGGCGCGGAAGACCTTCTCGCCGAACGAGATCACGACCTCCGGCAGATCCTGCGTGGCGACCAGCGCGGCGCGCAGCACGTTGGCGATCGCATCGCCGTGGGGCACGTCCACGGTCGTCTGCGAACCGGTGAAGACGACCGGGAAGCCGAGGTCGCGCCCCAGCGCGAAGGCCACCGCCGAGGCGGTGTACGCCATCGTGTCGGTCCCGTGGGCGACGACGATCCCGTCGAACTCGCCCTGGCGGCGCACGATCGCCCGGACGATCTGCGTCCAGTGCTCGGGACCGACGTTGGCGCTGTCGAGGTCGAAGCGCTCCTCGAACTCCACCGTCCTGACGAGATCCTCGACGGCGCGAAACCAATCGGCGCGCCGCGATGGTGGCGCGACCGTGCCCTCGGGGTTCTCGGCCATGCCGATCGTGCCGCCGGTGCCGATGATCAGCAGCCGCTTGTCGATCGCCGCCGCGCCCCGCTTCCCATAGGGGCGGGCACGCAGCTGGCGGCGCAGGCGATCGACCCACGCCCTCCCGAAGGCGTCGGCGAACAGCGGGCAGCGCAGGCGGATGCGCCCGTCGCCGGAGAGCCGTGCCAGGCCGGAGGTCCGCAGCAGCTCATGGCGCGGGTCGCCGTGCTCGTAGAGCACCGGCTGGCCGCCGTCGAACGCCTCGAGCACCCGGTCGTAGATGTCGAGCGCCTCCCGCGCCAGCGAGCCGTGCTCGGAGAAGAAGCCCTCGTTAACCCGCGCCCACTGCGTGTCCATGTCCAGGCGGCGGCGATCGCTCCACGACGCCTGCGCGGCCGGATCGAAGAACCGCCGGGTGAGCTCGCGCAGACGCTGGTCAAAGTCCTGGTCGAACGGCAGCTCGTGGCCGCCGCCGTGCTCGCCGATCAGGTTGCCCAGCCAGGCGCACGCCTGCGGGTAGCCACCGCCGTGCTTGAGCATCGCGCGCACGGCCTCCGGTGGCACCTCCATGTGGCCGGCGAAGCCCGCGTGCCAGCGCTCGACGGTCGCATCGTCGAGCGGGAAGTCGTCGAGCCACAGCTGCCGACCTCCCACCGGCTCCAGACCGTCGCGCGGAGGGGCGCCGTTGAAGTAGCCGAGCGGCGGCGCCACGCCGCATAGGGAGACGTTCACCCGGAGCGCACTCTCGCGTGCGCTCTGCTGGCGCAGTGCGCGCAGCGCGCTGCAGAGCCTGCGCCTGAACTCCGGCGGCAGGCAGTCGAGCTCGTCGAAGATCAGGATCGCCTCAGCGTCTACCGCGTGACAGAGATCCGCCAACCCCTTGGTCAGGCCTGAACGACTCGCGCGCTTGTACCACTCGTCCACATCAAGGCTGAGATCCGCCGCGACCTGCGCGACCAGTCGCTGGTCGAATGCGGTGCTCGCCCTGATAGGGAGCAATCGACAGAGAAGCCAGGTTGACATAGGCCACTGCGCAGCTCGCGGCGAGCGCAACCCTGGCCCGGATCAGCAGGCTCGACTTTCCCGACTGGCGGCTCCCGTGCAGGTGGATCGGTCCGGCATTGATGTCCGCGAGCGCGTCGCGGTAGAGCTCGTCGAGCTCGCGCTCCATATAGAAGGAGCCCAGCGGCACGGCTCCCGATATGTGAAAGGGACGTATCACGGTATGGCAGCCCCACGTTCGACGGGCTTTGGCGCCTGCAGAGCGGAGGCGCTCTGCAGCACGAGCCTCGGCAGATGCGCACAGATAGTATGCGCAGCCCCATTCGCCATCCTCGTTGACCACCCCGAGCTGCTCGAGGATCTGATGATCGGCCAGCGTGGCGCGGCCGACGATACTCTCGTCGGGGCCGAGCCCATTGAGCAGCTCCTCCGCTCGGCCGGTGCTCGTGCCCAGAACTTCCACCGCGCTGCGCGCGATGCGGGAGAGATGACGCTGTAGGCGCCCGCCGGAGCAGTTGTGAGAATCCTCTTGACGCGGCCCTCCCACCGTCGGTGGAGCCCTCGCCATCGTTGGTGGAATCCTCGCGGTCGTTGAAGCCCCCGCCATCGTGGTGGCGATCCCACAGGTAGAGGTGTGTCAGCTGAGGCTGGCCGCCGAACAGCGCGAACGCCTCGTCCGTCACGCCGCTCGCCCACCGCTCGGGGGCGTGATCGAAGCCCGAGGCAGTCGCGAACGGCACGAACGCGTCGGCCAGCGCGCGCACCTCGGGCTTCCTGAACCAGCGCGTCACCATGTACTCGGCGACGAGCTGCCGAGCGGATGCTCGCGCCGCTCACGTCGGAGGTGGTGGCCAACCATACCGTCGTGTTCACGAACGCCGCCTCGCCGCTGGCGCGCCTGGTCGCCCAGTCTCGCACTAGCGACTTCAGGCTGATCACGCTCCTCGCGTCGAGGGCGTTGATGTCGTCCATCAACAGCGCGAACCCATCGGAGCGTCCGCCAGGCGCTCGCGGATCGCTTCCTGGACCGCGAAGAACTCCATTCCGAGCGGCTCGCTGGTGCGCGTGATCGCAGCGGCCAGTGTCCCCATCAGGCCGGTCTGGCACTCCTCTATGCGCTTCCACTCGAACAGGTCACCCTTGGCGCTGACTCGACATACCTCGTAACCCCGCTCCCGCAGCATCGCCTCCACCAGCAGCAGCGCGGAGCTCAGCCCAGTCATCGGCTGGCCGTTGACTGCGTAGCTGCCGGGAACGGCCACCGCCCGCGCGAGCGCATCGTCGAGCTCGGCACGACGGACGTAGTTGGGGGCGGTGGACTGCAGCGGCCCGTCGGCGGGATCGGCCAGCTGCGCCAGCGGCCTGCCGTAGCGCTCGGCGACGCTCCGCAGGGCCTCGGTCACCTTGGGGCCAAGCCTGGGCGTCTTCAGGACGAAGGCGTGAACGCTTGGATCAGGTCGTCGATCTTTGCGGGGCTGGGGTTCTTCAGGTCGTTCTTGAGGAAGTCCGAGAGATATCCGGAGTTCCAGCCGGCCGCGCCGGCGATCTCGCTCTGTTTGACGCCCCCCTCCACCAGGGCCTCGATCACGGCGCGCAGCTGTGCGCGCGTGGTGCCCATCTCCGCGAGAAGCTTCCTGTTGGCCGCGTCTACTTTATGCCTGGGCATCGGCAAAGCATACAGCAACATCTTATGAAGTTGCTGTTTAATTTGTTTTCCGGTAACTGAGATAGAATAGAATAGTAGTTCAGCAAATCTAGACTACTTTGTGTTGACTCTTTGCTTATAGCTAACATCCCATCTCTGCCATACAACACAAAGACCTGATACGATCTCCGCGCTGTTCGCCGTCAGCCTCGATCTTACCTCGCATTCGATGAGCCTAACACGAGCCAAAAGAGCTGGTCAAGCACCTGGAAAGGCTACTCGGGCAGGATCAGCCGCCGGGCCCGATCTCGGGCCCCTCCACGGATTCCGCCAACAGAGTGCCGCCTATACCAAGCTGTGCGGAGAACTCTGTCGGCCGAAAGGACAACCCTTGCGGGGTAGACAACGGAGCCACCGTCGAATAGACGGCCGAATCCAGAGTACGGAGTAAGCGGCGCTCCGGGGGACGCGCCGGCACGCCTCCCCGACTACGGGACGCCGCGCGGCAGCGGCCTGCCCGCGGCTCGCAGCCAATCGCGATAGCCGTCGTGCGACTGGTTCGCGAAGGTGGTCGCCGTGATGAGCGCCTGTGGCGGATTGCCTTCTACCACAAGGCTGCAGGGAATCCGTTGATCGGGGTCGGGATTGCGCCAAGCGTCGAGGCCGACGAGCAGTTCCTTCTCGAAGCGGGGCCCGAAGAGGGTGAGGTTGGTGGCGCCCACGAGCGCCGCACTCGGCGAGAGAAGCCCGCGATAGCCGGCCATCAGGAGCTCTTCGGCGAGGCTTTGAGAGGTGGCATGGTCCCCGACCGCTATCCGCGGGTCGAGCCCGCAGCCGTCGTAGCGCTCGAAGGTACTGAGGTCGGCGATCTCGCGCTCACGCACCAGCATCCGCCACAGCTTGCGGGTGTACTGCCCGGCGCGCGTGTTGCCGCGGATCCTTTCAAAGCGGACCTGCTCAGCCCACGCCCCCATCGGCTCGAGCGCCATGTACTGCGCGTACCCATCCCCTACACGATGCCAGCGCCCCGACACCTGGCTTGGATGGGGCTCGCCCGCGCCGTGGTAGAGCGGCGCCCATTCCGGCGAGACCTGGCGGAGCAGTTCCCGCTCCCTGAGAGCCTGGCGGGCTCAGCCTGCCAGCTGGCCACGGGCGCCGCGCGCGAGCTCGATCAGAATCGGGCGCGCGCGCTCGATATCCTCGTCGAGCACCTGCAGAGGCGTGTGCTCCGCGAGCTGGTCGCGGGGAGCATCGAACCACATCACCAGCCCCAGCGGCGTCATCGAGGCACGTATGTAGGTCAGGATCTGCGCGACGGTGACCATCCGGCGAACGCCGCGAGCCACCGGCCCGCCGGCCTTCCAGGTGTAAATCGTCTTGGTGGAGACACCCAGAAGCCTGGCCAGATCCCCGGTGCCGACGCCCCGCAGCGTGGCGAAGACGTAGTCGGCGGCTGCCCGCGGGTTGTCGAGCTGCTCGTGCAGCAGGCGTCGTCCGATGCGGTGGGCGACGTCACCCATCTTCATCTTGGCCAGTTCGACCTCGCCGGCGAGGTCTCTGCCGTCGGGATCGTCTTCGATCGCGTTGCGCAGCTTCGAGCAGGAACTCGAAGAGCTTGCGCACGTCATAGTCCTCCGCTCCCGCGGGGAGCGTCTGGGAGAGGCCGACGACACACTCTTCGACCGCCTGGTACCAAGCAGAGCGCTGCTCGACGCGCGCGGCGACAGCCTCCTCGTCGTCGATCGGCGCGGCGCTTTGCGCATCCTGCTCGAGGAAGAGCCTCTCGAGCTTCTCGACGCGTTCCTCCCTGTCACCCGTGGTCGCCCGCGACTCGACGTCGTCGAGTCGCGCGGGGTTCGGATGGTTATCTGGTCTGACTGGAGCTTCTGCCGGCATTGGGTTCGCCTTTGAGATCCGGGATTCGCTGTGAGGTCCGCTGAACTTCTCTTTTGCGGATAACTATACCCGACTTATCGGCAGCACATGCAAGATGCTTTGCCTTTGTCATTGCATCTGCTTCATGACCCCGCCAGGCAACTCCAGCGGACGAGGACGCGTCCTGGCGAAGAAGGCTGCGACCTGGCCGATCAGCCATATCCCGACCCGGCTCCGCGCTGGCGTTTTCCCAAGTCCGTCCAGCGCCTGGACAATCATCCGATGTGGCGATTAGCTTGCTGGTATCGATCTGTAGTCTTTGCTGTAGCTACCGTAGAGGGCGACATGGCCATCAGAATCAAGCTGAAAAACGGCGAGGAGTACGTGGTCCAAGCGGATCTCGCCGAATGGGACGCCGAGTTCCAGCGGGCCGCGGCCAGCAACGCCATGATCGAGTCTCAGTTGCCCGACGGCTACATCAGACCGATCGATCCCAGGGCGATCAAATCGTTCCGGGAGGAGCCGCAGGCGACAGCGGATCGCCTTCGAGAGCCTGCTGCTGCGTGACGTCCAGCAGGGGAGTGTCGTCAGGTGGTGACGCCGCCTCTGCCTTGAAGCGCTTGAGCTTGCCCACTAGGACGGCCTCCCCGTGGAGAGTGCGGATCTTGATCATGAACTTGTCCACCATGTAGGGCAGGACAAAGACCTCCGCCACGGCGATCAGGTTCGCTACGAGGGCGAACCACCAAACGCGTTCGACGAGCGCATATGCCATCGCCCCCAGAGTGGCGACGACGACAAGCAGGGGTAGGAGACGCTCACGGTCCGACACGGAGTCGCCCGGCAAGTTCAACGCACGTTCCAATGACTCCCAGTCCACATAAGTTCTCAACGACATGGAACTATACCGGAGTATGCAGAGAGGTGCAACTCAACCGTGGGCGCTGAGCAGCGCCGCGAGCACCAGCATGAACCCGAGCACCACAGCCCACGACGCGATCCTGTCGGGGTGCGGCCCCACCCACTCCATCGCCGTACGGCGGGGCCTGCGCCGGTGGCGCAGGGTCCTCTCGATCATGCTGTTCAGTTTAACGGCGTGTTCGGACGGATTGACTGCGCGCGGAGGAGCTACCTGGATTGTTTGGATGGCGACTGACGCCGCGGCGGCGTTCGCAGTGGCTGCGACAAAGACCGTGGTGGCCCCGCTCCAGTGCCCGCCACGGTCGCCACGAAGTTCGCCACGTCTTCGGCTTCCCGGCCCTGGTAGAGCAGCGCGGGCATCTCGCCCGTGGCCGCGCGCGCGGCCTTCGAGGATCGCGCTCAGGATGAACGCCTCGCGGTCGGCGTGCGCTTCCTTTTCCGGCAGGGTCGCGGCGACCGTGGGATCAGCACGTCGAGGTCCGGGCCGGTCCGGCCCACCGCGTTGGCGCCGTTGAGGGTGTGGCAGAGGTTGCAGGCGTGCGAGAACAGTTCGCGGCCCTTCTGCTGCTCGGCGTTCAGGTGCAGGCCCCCCGGCCCCACGCTCGCCTTGTGCGCGCCGTTGAAGGCCAGCACCAGCGCGGGCACCACCAGACCGAACGCGCACACCACCACGATCACCGCGGTCAGCCCGCGCTGGGCCGCCTTCGACTCGGTGTGCAGCGCGTTGCGAGCCCCACGAGGGCCACCGCGCATCGCCACGAAGAACACGCCGAGGCCGAGGGCCACCAGGAGGACGACAACGATGAGGACCAGTCCCATGTCGGCGGGCACGATATCGGTTGGCGGCGCCGGAACGCTCGCCCGACCCCATTAGCGCGCGCAGGCACATGCAACTTGAAGGCCCTCTCTAGCGCGCGGGCATACCCAGACTTGAAGGCCCTATATAGCGCGGGCGGACACAGCGATTGAAAGCCCACATCGCGCGGGCGGGCACACAACTTGAAGACCCGATATGCCGTGCGGGCATAACCAACTTCGAAGCCCTATATAGCGCGGGCGAGCAAACGCGATGAAGGCCCATTTCGCGGGCGCACACGCGGGCGCGCGAAATGGGGAGCAAAAATGAGAACCTCCCCACACAACCTTCAGGTCCCCTTGATCGATCGCGCTAGCCTTGGCGGTGGACGTCGAACCGCGACCCCGAGGCACCCGTTCCATGAGCAACCTCCTCCGCCGCCTGCCCCTCTCCCGCCTGCTGCTGCTCTGCGGGGTACTGGTCGCGGTCGGGGCCGGCGCGACCGCGCTCGCAACCGCGTTGGGCGTAGGCCCCACGCCCCCGCCCAAGCCCCTTGCGGACGCCGTCCACGACGCGCTCACCGCGCCGGCGCCGGACGGTGTCAGCGCGCGGATCTAAGCTCACCGACCACCTGCTCGAGGGGCCAACCTTGCCGGGGCCGCCGGCGGCGGCGGAGAAGCAGGCCAGCTCGCCTCCAACCCACTCGTCACCGGGGCCTCCGGGCGGCTGTGGATCTCAGGCGAAGGCCACGTGCGCATGGAACTGCAGGCCCAGAACGGCGGCACTCAGCTCGTCTACGACGGGCACACCGTCTCCCTGTACGACGGCTCCTCCAACACCGTCTACCGCTACACCCCGCCCCAGGGCGAAGACGGCTCGGGTGGCG